>CP113940.1:1450000-1465505 GCA_029392475.1 Streptococcaceae bacterium ESL0687 | reverse complement strand
TAGACTTCCCTTAATGCTATCGACATCTTTTTGCAAATCAGAATCAATTTTCATCAAATCTTTGATTTTATCATAGGCATACATAACGGTTGTATGATCCTTACCACCAAACTCAATTCCAATTTTAGGAAGACTACTGTCTGTCAATTCTCTACTTAGGTACATGGCAACTTGACGGGGAAAGGCTATTTGTTTAACACGTTTACGCCCTAAGATATCCTCAACACTTATTTCGTAATGTCTAGCTACAGCTGCTTGAATCTCTTCGGTAGTTACAACTTTTTTAACTGTATCTGGTTTTGCCTTCAGTCCTTCTAGAGCTTTTTCAGCCATTTCAATATTAGCTGCAGAGAGATTAGATGTCTTGGTAACAAATTCAACTCGGTTAAAGGCGCCCTCTAGTTCTCTAATATTTGAATCAATTTGTCCAGCTATGTAGCCCAAGGTTTTATCATCAAAATGGATGTCAGATTTTTCGGCCAGATTTAGCAGGATAGCCATTCTTGTTTCATAGTCAGGAGGTGTAATATCAGTTGTAAGTCCCCATGAGAATCTTGAAACCAGGCGTTCTTCTAGGTTATTGAGTTCCTGTGGGAGTCTGTCACTGGTTAAGACAATTTGGCTTTCCTTGTCGTAAAGGGCATTAAAGGTTGAGAAAAACTCATTAAGGGTCCCCTCCTTACCACTAAAGAATTGAACATCGTCAAGGAGCAGTAAATCAAGGTTTCTATAGGTGTTTGTAAAGACATCCATCTTATTTTTCCTAGTTGCATTTACATAATCGTTGACAAAGGTTTCACTTGACACATACTTTACTTTAGCTTGGGGATTATCTTCTAAGATTTCATTACCGATAGCATGCATCAAATGGGTTTTACCAAGTCCTGCCCCCCCGTAAATAAATAGGGGATTGTAAAGTTTACCGGGTGAATCACTGGCAGCAATAGCAGCAGCTAGAGTCCATTTATTTCCTTCACCCTGGACAAAATTTTCAAAAGTATAGTCTGACCGGATTCCCATGTCGGCTTTTTCATTTAAATCAGAGTTTGTAAAGCTACCTGCCGGATTTACAGCTTCTTCTCTTGTTGTTTCATAAAGGGCAAGCTCATCGTCTGTAATCTTATCAGCTGCAAGTAGGCTATAAGTTATCTTGTCACCGTAAACCTCAAATCCAGCAGTTGTTATTAGATCTTCCTGTCCCTGCCAAAAGGGTTCTTGAAATGTTGTCTCGACAAGAATTTTGGCCTCCTTGTTGTTGACAGTTAGTAGTCTTGCAGTTTCAATAAAATATTCATAAGCTGCAGGTTTGATATTTTCCCTGGCCAAGGCTTTGATTTTATTCCAAAACTGTAATTCAAGTTTGTCTAGTTTCATAAAGCTCCTTCCGTAAAAATAGGTATAGCAATGATAACATTTTTTAGCTTACTTATCCACAAAATTTAAAATAAAAAATCAAGATATCCACAGAATCAATAAAATGTTAATAAGTTATTAACACATTCCCCAAGCACTTTTTAACAGGGTGTGAATATTTGGGATAAGTTGCTAATTATTTTGAGTATTCAACAACTCTTGTGGATAACTTTTTCTTTGTTTATATACTTACCAGAGTTTTTAACAGCCTGTGGAAATAATTTAATAACAGCTTGTTAATTTCCATTTATTTGTGAATAAAGCTGTGGGTAAAATAAAAATAATCCACAGGGTTTATTTTTTCTGTGGATTATTCTGTGGATTATGAGCTAATTTAGAAGGTCATCAATCAGCCTGTTTAATTCTTCTAAATTATTAAAGGAAATTTTTATCTCTCCTTTATTATGTTTACTAGTTTTAACTGAAACTTTACAACCTAATTTCCTGCTTAAACTAGTTTCAACTTGGTTGACAAAGATATTTTTCTGACCTTCCTTATTTTTTGAAGTGGTTTTTTCTCCTGAGACTAACTTTTCAAGTTCCCTAACTGATATTTTATTTTTAGCTACTAAATCAGCTATCTTTTCTTGTTCAGTCTGATTATCAAGAGCTAATAAGACACGCGCATGTCCTGGACTAATAGATTTATCCTCAATCATTTCAAGAATTTTTTCTGGTAGCTGTAAAATCCTAATCATATTTGAAACATAGGGCCTTGATTTTCCAAGTTTACTGGCAATTTCCTGGTGGGTCATGTTGGTTCTATCCGACAAGTTTTTATATGATCTAGCTTCTTCAAGAGCTGTCATATCGTCTCTTTGGAGATTTTCTAGAATGGAGAGAATCATCATTTCCTGGTCTTCAAGCTCTCTAATGACCGCTGGAATAGTATCTAGTCCGAGGGTCTCAAAAGCTCTAAATCTTCTTTCTCCTGCAAGAATTTGGTAGCCAAAAATATTAGATTTTCGCACAATAATTGGCTGAAGAAGTCCATTTTCCTTTATTGACTGAGCCAGTTCATCTAGTTTGTCTAAATCAAAATGAATTCTTGGCTGGTAGGGATTGGGTGAAATTTCACTTAATTTAATATTTTTAATTTGTTCGTCTTCTTTTTTCATCATACAGGTATTCTAGTTTAAGCCTTATTCATTAGCAAGTTTTAAGCCAAGAAAAAAGATGACCTGAGATCATCTTTTCTGTATAAGTGAAAGCTTACTTGTCACTTGATTGTTCCTTGGTTAATTTTTTTGTAGATTCGGTAAGTTTAACATCTGTTGTTTCCTTTTTACCATCACGGTAGTAGGTAATTTTAACAGTGTCACCAACATTATATTTGTAAAGGGCTGATTGTAGATCAGTATAAGTTCCTACGGTTACGTCACCAAGTTGGGTAATTACATCGTATTTTTTCAAGCCAGCATTTTCTGCAGGCATACCTGATTGAACACTTGCTACAACAACACCACTTGTAACATCTTCTGGAATATTTAAGTTCTTATCAATTGTGTCCTTTGGAATATCTGCAAGATTTAGCATTTGAATACCGAGGGCTGGCCTAATTACTTCACCATCTTTTTCAAGTTTTGCAATGATACTTTCAACATCATTTGAAGGAATAGCAAATCCCATACCCTCAACAGTAACTCCACTCATACTTGCTGAGGTCGATGCAATTTTACTTGAATTAATACCGATAACTTGACCTTCTATATTGATTAAGGCTCCACCAGAATTTCCTGGGTTAATAGCCGCATCAGTTTGAATGGCATTGATACTTACAGTTTCACCATTGTCATTTTGTGAGGTAACCTGTCTGTTTAGACTTGAAACAATACCTTGGGTGGCAGAGTTTGCATACTGGCTTCCTAAAGGAGAACCGATTGCAATGGCTGGTTCACCGACCTTAAGGGCACTAGAATCACCAAATTCAGCAACATCTTTAACCTTACTTCCATCGATTTTGATAACGGCCAAATCACTAAAGGAATCAGTCCCTACAAGCTCACCTTTTACTTTTTCACCTGAAGAAAGCATGATTTCAAGGCTACTTGCTCCGCTTACCACGTGGTTATTGGTAACGATATAGGCAGTATTTCCATCTTTTTTGTAGATTACACCACTACCTTCACCGGCCTCTTCCTCTTGATCACTTGAACTATCCTGGCTAAGTTTACCACCTAAAATATCATCAATTGAATTTCCAGACTGTTTCTTTTGATAGTTTATAACAGAAACTACAGCATCAGAAACCTTACTAATAGCATTAGTAGTATCACTTTCAACGTCATAGGAAACCTTCTTGGAAATAGTAGCATTACTTACCGTAGAACTTGTAGAGTGATTACTTGCAAAATTTGTCTGATAAAGGGCATTTCCACCAAGGGCTAGTGCCCCACCAGCAACTCCAGCTAACAAACCATTTAATATATTATTTTTAGCCATGATATCTCCTTCTTATTTTTTTTAATTCTATTTCCACAAACTTAATGATACCTTAAAAGCCTAGTAAATAAAAATTTTAAGCAGCCTATGGTTACTAGCCTTAACAAACTTATTGAACCTTTTTAGTGACATATAAATAAAAAGAGTTATCCACAGAAATGTGGATTAATAGCCAAATTTGTTAATAAATAAGCTTTCAGAAAATTTTATAGGAAAACTGTGTTAAAATTAAGCTATGAAATTTAAATTAATTGCTGTTGGAAAATTGAAAGAAAAGTACTTAAAACAAGGGATTGATGAGTATAAAAAGAGGATGACTACCATGCATCCTTTAGAAATCATTGAACTTCCTGATGAAAAAATTCCCGAAAGGGCAAGCGACAAGGAAAAGGAGCTGGTTAAGAACAAAGAGGGGGAGAAGATTCTAGCAAGGGTTAACCCACAAGATAAGCTGATAGTTCTTGCCATCAAGGGAAAACTTCTAACCAGTGAAGAGCTTGCTGCAAAAATAAAAGAATTTGAAATTTACGGAAGTCAAAATGTTATTTTTGTAATTGGAGGTTCTTTGGGACTTGCGGACGAAGTTTATAAAAGGGCTGATTTAGAAATTTCTTTTGGTAGATTTACCCTGCCACATCAGCTGATGCGCCTGGTTTTTTGTGAACAAATTTACAGGGCTCAGATGATAAACCGAGGAAGTGAATATCACAAGTAAATTAACAAGGTTAATTTTTGCCAGATTATAAGAAAAAAATTATTATGTTAAAGGGGCCAATGCTATTGACCTTTAGCTTTAAAATGGTATCATAAGAAAAATAAAAAATTTACATAGGGAAAAAGGAGAAACTAATGTCAAATTGGGACACAAAATTTTTGAAAAAAGGCTTTACCTTCGATGATGTTTTATTAATTCCAGCAAAGAGTGAAGTCTTACCAAACGAAGTAGATATGCAAGTCAAACTTGCAGATAATTTGACATTAAATATTCCTATTCTTTCAAGTGCCATGGATACAGTAACTGAATCAGCAATGGCTATTTCTCTTGCTCGCCAAGGTGGGATGGGTGTAATTCACAAGAACATGTCAATTGAGGAACAGGCTGAGCAGGTTCGCCGTGTTAAACGTAGTGAGTCTGGTGTTATCACAGATCCTTTCTTCTTAACACCAAATCATGCAGTTGAAGAGGCTGAAAACTTAATGGCTACTTACCGTATCAGTGGTGTGCCAATCGTTGAAACTCTTGAAAATCGCAAACTCGTGGGTATTCTAACCAACCGTGATCTACGTTTTGTTGCTGATTATTCAAAAGCAATCAGTGATGTTATGACATCAGAAGACTTGATTACAGCACCTATTGGAACTACTCTTGAAGAAGCTGAAGAAATTCTTCAAAAATACAAGATTGAAAAACTACCTCTTGTTGATGATAAAGGTCGCTTAAGCGGACTTATCACAATCAAAGATATTGAGCGTGTTATTGAGTTCCCTAATTCTGCTAAGGATAAAAAAGGACGTTTACTTGTTGCAGCAGCAGTCGGAGTTACCTCTGATACTTTTGACCGCGCTGAAGCTTTGTTTGAAGCAGGAGCTGATGCGATTGTTATCGATACAGCCCACGGACATTCTGCAGGTGTTATCCGCAAAATTTCAGAAATTCGTGCCCACTTCCCAGATAAAACTTTAATTGCAGGAAATATTGCTACTGCTGAAGGAGCTCGTGCTTTATTTGAAGCTGGAGTTGACGTTGTTAAGGTAGGGATTGGACCTGGTTCTATTTGTACAACTCGTGTAGTTGCAGGTGTTGGTGTACCACAAATTACAGCTATTTATGATGCAGCAGGAGTTGCCCGTGAATACGGTAAATCAATTATTGCTGATGGTGGAATTAAATACTCTGGAGATATTGTTAAGGCCCTTGCTGCTGGAGGACATGCTGTAATGCTTGGTTCAATGCTTGCAGGTACTGATGAGTCACCAGGTGAATTTGAAATCTATCAAGGACGTAAATTCAAGACTTACCGTGGTATGGGTAGTCTTGGGGCTATGAAGCGTGGCTCAAGTGATCGTTACTTCCAAGGTGGGGTTAATGAAGCCAATAAACTTGTTCCAGAAGGAATTGAAGGACGTGTGGCCTACAAGGGATCAGCAGCGGATATTGTTTTCCAAATGCTTGGTGGAATCAAATCAGGTATGGGTTATACAGGAGCTGCTACAATTGAAGCACTACATGACTCAGCTCAGTTTATTGAAATGAGTGGGGCAGGACTTAAGGAAAGTCATCCACATGACGTTCAAATCACTAAAGAAGCACCAAATTATTCAGTTCAATAAAACTAGCAAATAATTTTAAGGGAGGTCTAGCATAGGCTACCTCCTTTTTTAGTTTAAGAAAAATTTAAATTAAGCTATAATCAAATTATTAGTATAAGGGGGGATAAAGATGTCTGAGAAAAGTATAAAATTGCCTGAGGAGTTAAAAGAAGATCTGGGCCTGAAAACAGATGATCGTCTGATAGTAAGTGTTGATGGATCAAGATTAATTGTTGAAAAAGAGAATTCGATTGAAAAAAATCAAAGTATCTCCTTAAGATGGTTTTTACTGCCCTCATTTATTGCAAGTATCGTCTTTTTTGTCTACTTTAAATTTTATGAGCAGGTAGAATATATTCCTTTCACAGGTGGAAATACGACCTCCGTTTCACATATGACAATTATTCTTGGCTTATTGACAGGGATAATATCCTTTACCATCTTTTTTGTTAAGGGAAAAAGAAGCCAGCAAAAGAATCTAAAGAATATCTACTGGCGTAGTCTACCGGTTTTACTTATATCGTTTGCGGTAATGCTTGTTCTAGGACTTATGGGGATTTTTTGGATTTTTGGTATTGTTTTTGAAGGTGCCAAGTTTGATATCTATACATCAACCTTTCTCTTTTTGATTTTTACTGGTATTATCAACTACCTTATGATTTATTTTGCAGTAACAATTACTCCTAGACGGATTATTAGCCTCTTTACTTTAGTCATAATTGGAGGCGTTTTCCTATCAATGATTACAAATAGTAATCTTCAGTGGTGGCAGATTAATTTTAGCTTCTTAGGGACATCAAACGCTACATCTGCCTGGCAGTTTAATTTAACCTTAATCTTGTCAGCCTTTCTTTTATTAGCCCTAACCGACTATATTTTTAGTATTCTTAGGGAAGTTTTACCTAAAAATAGGAGGCTGCAAATTTTAAGAATTTTACTGACCATAACTGCCCTAGGACTGGCCGGAGTAGGTTTCTTTCCAAATGATAAGGGAAGTAGCTATCTTCATTATATGCATGATAAGTCAGCCAATCTTTTAATCTATATGATTGTTATTATGATAATTGGTATCCGCTGGCTGCTTCCAAATATAAAAAGAGAATTTTTAATTGCTTCATATGTGATTGGAATACTCTTAGTAGTTGCTAATCTTTTATTTGCAAATGTAAAATATTTATCTCTTACTGCCTTTGAAATAATTGCTTTCTTCTTAGCTTTTGCTTGGATTTTACTTTTATTTCAAAATTTACAAAGCCTTTCAAGCCTTAATATTAAAGATTATGAGTTAATTGTTGAATAAAAATTAAAAAAAATTAAATTTTTTTGCAAAAAGGGGTTTACAAGTCGTAAAAATCTTGTATAATATAAAAGTACCGTTGAGGAAGACGCAAGACGCAAGACGTAAGACGTAAGCCTTAGCGGGAAAACAAATGGTCCGTTGGTCAAGGGGTTAAGACACCGCCTTTTCACGGCGGTAACACGGGTTCGAATCCCGTACGGACTATTTTTGGAGGATTACCCAAGTCCGGCTGAAGGGAACGGTCTTGAAAACCGTCAGGCGTGTAAAAGCGTGCGTGGGTTCGAATCCCACATCCTCCTTTACCTTATAGGTATTTTAACATCGCGGGATGGAGCAGCTAGGTAGCTCGTCGGGCTCATAACCCGAAGGTCGTAGGTTCAAATCCTGCTCCCGCAATTGACTTTATAAGTCTTCATAAATTACGCTTTTGGCTCGGTAGCTCAGTTGGTAGAGCAATGGATTGAAGCTCCATGTGTCGGCGGTTCGATTCCGTCTCGCGCCATTATTAAAAAGCGGGTGTAGTTTAGTGGTAAAACTACAGCCTTCCAAGCTGTTGTCGCGAGTTCGATTCTCGTCACCCGCTTTGAACTTATAGTTCATTTATACTAAATTTTTAAAATTTGGGCGCATAGCTCAGCTGGTTAGAGCGCACGCCTGATAAGCGTGAGGTCGGTGGTTCGAGTCCACTTGTGCCCATTAATTGATTTGGTGCTTATTGCACGAGAGATACACCTGTTCCCATGTCGAACACAGAAGTTAAGTCTCGTTACGCCGGAAGTAGTTGGGGGTTGCCCCCTGTGAGATAAGGTAGGCGCCAAGTTGATATTCCGCCATAGCTCAGTTGGTAGTAGCGCATGACTGTTAATCATGATGTCGTAGGTTCGAGTCCTACTGGCGGAGTCACAAGAGTTCCTGATAAGGAGCTCTTTTTTAGTATAATTTTTAAGGTAGATTGCTTTTCCTAGTGATTAATTGTCTAAATTGACCTGCAGTATAGCAGGTCAAGGGATCTGATTAGTAAAATTTTAAAAAAAGTGAAATTTTTCCTATTTTCCCCTTTACAAGTTGGAAAAATCTTGTATAATAGAAAAGTACCGTTGAGGGAGACCTCACGGTATAAGACCAAATGGTCCGTTGGTCAAGGGGTTAAGACACCGCCTTTTCACGGCGGTAACACGGGTTCGAATCCCGTACGGACTATTTTTTGGAGGATTACCCAAGTCCGGCTGAAGGGAACGGTCTTGAAAACCGTCAGGCGTGTAAAAGCGTGCGTGGGTTCGAATCCCACATCCTCCTTTATAAGCGGGTGTAGTTTAGTGGTAAAACTACAGCCTTCCAAGCTGTTGTCGCGAGTTCGATTCTCGTCACCCGCTTACCAAAGAGTCTCTGAGGAGGCTCTTTTTTGCTACCAAAATTTAATGGCATAGAGAATTTAGATTCGATTTTTTATTTGCCATATCCATGATGTATCCATAAAAATAACATATTTTGTTCCACGTGAAACCGTCACATTTGTATAAAAGAGTTAAATTTTTCTCCAACCATATGTAAGCCTTTACATATAAAAAATATTGTGCTAGATTTAACATATAGTTTTATTATTATAACTTTTATTATGAAAAGGAGAAGTATATGGGTAAATTTCCAGATAATTTTTTATGGGGTGGATCAACTAGTGCCTACCAAGTAGAGGGTGCTTGGGATGAGGATGGAAAAGTTCCATCAGTTCAGGATATGCGTGATCCTTTCCCAGGAACTAGTGACTATAAGGTAGCATCTGATCACTACCATCGCTATAAAGAAGACGTTAAACTCTTTGCTGAATTAGGTCTTAATGCCTACCGTTTTTCAATTGCTTGGACTAGGATTATTAAGGAAGACGGGTCAATTAATGAAGCAGGTCTTAAATTTTATGATAATTTAATTAATGAACTTATTTCTCAAGGAATTGAACCAATTCCGACTGTTTATCATTTTGACCTTCCTTATTGGATTTCGCAAAAAGGTGGTTGGCAAAGTCGTGAAACAATTGATCTTTTTGTAGACTACTGTAAAGTTTTGTTTGATAATTTTGGTGATCGTGTTCGCTACTGGCAGACTATTAATGAGCAAAACATCCATGTTTTCATGAGTGCCCTAATGGATGGTAAGGACTATAGCTGGCGCGAAACCTTCCAAGGTAATCACCACATGCTTGTTGCTCAGGCTAAGGCTATGAAAGTATATCATGAAGGTAAGTATCCAGGTAAAATTGGACCTGCTCCAAACATTTCATGTGTTTATGCAGCCTCTGAAAGTCCTGAGGACCAAATGGCAGCTGAATATGCGGCAGCTTTCCGTAACTGGCTTTTCTTAGATGCGGCAGCTTATGGGACTTATAACCCTCAAGCCCTGTCTATTATGCGTAAATTAAATGCGGTTCCTTATATGACTGATGAAGACCTTGAAATTATGCGTGAAAATACAGCTGATTTTATTGCCTTTAACTACTATAGCTCAATGACTGTTAAGGCTTCTAATGAAGCTACTCAGGTCAAAAAAGGTGATCAACAACTTGGATTTGCAGTTCCTGGCTTCTTTGAGGCAACTAGCAATCCAAAACTTGAAAAAACTGAGTTCTCAGGTTGGGAAATTGATCCTTTAGGTCTTCGTATTACGGCCAACCAAATGTACTCACGTTACGGCCTACCACTTCTAATTACAGAAAATGGTCTAGGACAGGCTGATGAACTTACTGAAGATGGTAAAATCCATGATGATTACCGAATTGATTATCTGGATAAACATATTAAGCAAGTTTCTGATTTAATAAATGAAGACGGCGTAGAGATGATCGGTTACTGCCCTTGGAGCGTAATTGATCTAATTAGTACTCATGAAGGATACAAAAAACGTTACGGATTTATCTATGTTAATCGTGACGAATTCGATCTAAAGGACTTAAAACGAATCAAGAAAGATAGTTTCTACTGGTATAAAAACATAATTGAAGCAAATGCTATAGAAGATTAGTCTTTGCATAAAATCAATAAAAGCCAAGCACTTATAAGTGCTTGGCTTTTTCTATCTCTGTACTGTATTATTATTTTTATTATTATTTAATTTTATTGTTCTTATTGTTTGATTTATATAATCTTAGTACCAACCATTAGCAAGCCAGAAAGATTTAGCAGCTTCCCATGATCCGTAACGACTAGTAACATATTGATCAGCAACACGTTCTTGGTTAGCTGCGCTGTAGTCCCCATTTAAGTAGCTAGCACTTAATTGGTAACGACCAATATATTGACCATTTGTAGCTGTATAACTACCACCTGATTCCTTTTGAGCAATCCATTCTTTAGCAGAAGAAGTGTCAGCAGTGTAGCTTGTAGTTGTTTCTGCTACAGGAGCACTATAAGTTACAGCAGGAGCAGCTTCTTGAACAGGAGCTTGAACTGGTGCAGGAGCAGGTGCTTCTAAAGCAACAACTTCTTCAGCATGAGTATTTGGTTCTGTAAAGGTAACTGTTAGGTTATCTGTATCAAATTTGATTTCTTGACCTACATAGATAAGGTTTGCATTTTGAATTCCGTTATTTGAAGCAATGTTTTGTACAAAACTTGCGCTTCCAAGATATTCCTGAGAAATTGAAGATAAAGTATCACCTTCAACAACTTTATGGGTAATAACATCAGCATTGGCACTCTTGGCACCAAAGATTGCCGTCCCAAGAATGGCTCCGGTAGCTAATATAGTTTTAATATTCATATAAGATAGAATCTCCTTTAGATTTCGTATTTGTTTTTGTTTCTTGTACAAGGAGTATTAAAACAAAGTAATATTACAAGGATATAGGATAATTATATAAATTCAATTTCAAATATTGCTGCTGTATTACATGAGACCTGAAAAAAGTTCTTAATATATAGTAATTAAGATGATTTAAATTAAAAAAATGAACAACTTTCTTCTATATATAGTTCCATATATAAGTACATTGAAATTAATTTTAGTTTTGACTACAATAAAAAACTTTAAAAAATGCAAAAAAAATATTAAATTACTTAAAATAAGAATTATAGGGAAATTATAGGTAGTTTTAAAAATAATTGCAAAAAAATCAAGAAAACCAGTTGACAGCCTTTACAGTATTTGATAGAATAATAACACTGTCAAGGGCAGGTCAACTTATTGTGATTTAAGACTTTGAAAAAAGTTAAAAAAACATGTTGACAGAGTGTCCTATAGATGGTAAACTAACAAAGTTGCTTGAGGGCAACACTTAGTTAATTAATCCAGTTAAATAACTAAGAAAAAAGTTAAAAAAAGTAGTTGACAAAGACGTTGAGTCATAGTAAACTATAAAAGTTGTCTGAGGGCAACAGCTTAAAACTTGAGTCAAAAAAACTTTAAAAAAGTAGTTGACAAGTAAAACAAGTTTTGATAAACTAATGAAGTTGTCTCGCAAGAGATGACGATAGACCTTTGAAAACTGAACAAAGCAAAACGAACCAAATGTGCAGGGTGAATGTTTAAACATTCAACTGTCAATTTTGACAATAAATAAAGCAACAAAAGCGAGCTAGTGACTCTTAAGAGTCTGCTCATAATTTATATGAGAGTTTGATCCTGGCTCAGGACGAACGCTGGCGGCGTGCCTAATACATGCAAGTTGAGCGCTGAAATCTGGTACTTGTACTAGATGGATGAGCAGCGAACGGGTGAGTAACGCGTGGGTAACCTGCCTTATAGAGGGGGATAACTACTGGAAACGGTAGCTAATACCGCATAACACTTAGTATCACATGATACAGAGTTGAAAGTGCCAATTGGTACACTATGAGATGGACCCGCGTTGTATTAGCTAGTTGGTGAGGTAAAGGCTCACCAAGGCGATGATACATAGCCGACCTGAGAGGGTGATCGGCCACACTGGGACTGAGACACGGCCCAGACTCCTACGGGAGGCAGCAGTAGGGAATCTTCGGCAATGGACGAAAGTCTGACCGAGCAACGCCGCGTGAGTGAAGAAGGTTTTCGGATCGTAAAACTCTGTTGTAAGAGAAGAACACCAGTGATAGTGGAAAGATCACTGGCTGACGGTATCTTACCAGAAAGCCACGGCTAACTACGTGCCAGCAGCCGCGGTAATACGTAGGTGGCAAGCGTTGTCCGGATTTATTGGGCGTAAAGCGAGCGCAGGCGGTTCATTAAGTCTGATGTAAAAGGCAGTGGCTCAACCATTGTAAGCATTGGAAACTGGTGAACTTGAGTGCAGTAGAGGAGAGTGGAATTCCATGTGTAGCGGTGAAATGCGTAGATATATGGAGGAACACCGGAGGCGAAAGCGGCTCTCTGGACTGTAACTGACGCTGAGGCTCGAAAGCGTGGGGAGCAAACAGGATTAGATACCCTGGTAGTCCACGCCGTAAACGATGAGTGCTAGATGTTCGGGGGTATCCACCCCTGAGTGTCGCAGCTAACGCATTAAGCACTCCGCCTGGGGAGTACGACCGCAAGGTTGAAACTCAAAGGAATTGACGGGGGCCCGCACAAGCGGTGGAGCATGTGGTTTAATTCGAAGCAACGCGAAGAACCTTACCAGGTCTTGACATACGAGTGCTATCCCTAGAGATAGGGAGTTCCTTCGGGACACTCGATACAGGTGGTGCATGGTTGTCGTCAGCTCGTGTCGTGAGATGTTGGGTTAAGTCCCGCAACGAGCGCAACCCCTATTGTTAGTTGCCATCATTAAGTTGGGCACTCTAGCGAGACTGCCGGTAATAAACCGGAGGAAGGTGGGGATGACGTCAAATCAGCATGCCCCTTATGACCTGGGCTACACACGTGCTACAATGGGAAGTACAACGAGTCGCAAGCCGGTGACGGCAAGCTAATCTCTTAAAGCTTCTCTCAGTTCGGATTGTAGGCTGCAACTCGCCTACATGAAGTCGGAATCGCTAGTAATCGCGGATCAGCACGCCGCGGTGAATACGTTCCCGGGCCTTGTACACACCGCCCGTCACACCACGAGAGTTTGTAACACCCGAAGTCGGTGAGGTAACCGTAAGGAGCCAACCGCCTAAGGTGGGATAGATGATTGGGGTGAAGTCGTAACAAGGTAGCCGTATCGGAAGGTGCGGCTGGATCACCTCCTTTCTAAGGAAAATACGAGGATACCTGCACATTTAGTTTTGCATTGTTTAGTTTTGAGAGGTTTATACCTAAAACAAGATATATATCTTCTCAAAGAAGATTGGGGCCTTAGCTCAGCTGGGAGAGCGCCTGCTTTGCACGCAGGAGGTCAGCGGTTCGATCCCGCTAGGCTCCATAGGTAGTTGAATGACTACCAATCGATCATTGAAAATTGAATAATTTCTAATATAACAAAGAAATAAACCGAAAATGCTGTGATTTAAAGAGTTTAAAAACGAAGAAATCAAAACTTATAACTGAATTTAATAATTCAAAATTAAAGGTTAAGTTAATAAGGGCGCACGGTGGATGCCTTGGCACTAGGAGCCGAAGAAGGACGTGACTAACTACGATATTTCACGGGGAGCTGTAAGTAAGCGATGATCCGTGAGTTTCCGAATGGGGGAACCCAACATCTAATGGATGTTATCCATACATGAATACATAGTGTATGAGAAGGAAGACGCAGTGAACTGAAACATCTAAGTAGCTGCAGGAAGAGAAAGCAAATGCGATTTCCTGAGTAGCGGCGAGCGAAACGGAAGAAGACCAAACCAAGGGACTTGTCCCTTGGGGTTGTAGGACTGCAACGTGGACTTACATTTTATAGAAGAATTACCTGGAAAGGTAAGCCAGAGAGAGTAATAGCCTCGTAATCGAAATAGAATGTATACCTAGCAGTATCCTGAGTACGGCAAGACACGAGGAATCTTGTCGGAATCCGGGAGGACCATCTCCCAAGTCTAAATACTCCCTAGTGACCGATAGTGAACCAGTACCGTGAGGGAAAGGTGAAAAGAACCCCGGAAGGGGAGTGAAATAGCACCTGAAACCGTGTGCCTACAACAAGTTCGAGCCCGTTAATGGGTGAGAGCGTGCCTTTTGTAGAATGAACCGGCGAGTTACGTTATGTTGCGAGGTTAAGATGAAGAGTCGGAGCCGTAGCGAAAGCGAGTCTTAATAGGGCGCTTTAGTAACATGATGTAGACCCGAAACCATGTGACCTATCCATGAGCAGGTTGAAGGTGAGGTAAAACTCACTGGAGGACCGAACCAGAGTACGTTGAAAAGTGCTTGGATGACTTGTGGATAGCGGAGAAATTCCAAACGAACTTGGAGATAGCTGGTTCTCTCCGAAATAGCTTTAGGGCTAGCGTCGTAATTTAAATGTCTTGGAGGTAGAGCACTGTTTGGGTGAGGGGTCCATCCCGGATTACCAATCTCAGATAAACTCCGAATGCCAATGACATATGTACGGCAGTCAGACTGCGAGTGCTAAGATCCGTAGTCGAAAGGGAAACAGCCCAGACCACCAGCTAAGGTCCCAAAATATATGTTAAGTGGAAAAGGATGTGGGGTTGCACAGACAACTAGGATGTTAGCTCAGAAGCAGCTACCATTCAAAGAGTGCGTAATAGCTCACTAGTCGAGTGACCCTGCGCCGAAAATGTACCGGGGCTAAACATATTACCGAAGCTGTGGAATTACTTTTTAAGTAATTGGTAGGAGAGCGTTCTATACAGCGCCGAAGGTATACCGTGAGGAGTGCTGGAGCGTATAGAAGTGAGAATGCCGGTATGAGTAGCGAAAGACAGGTGAGAATCCTGTCCACCGTAAGACTAAGGTTTCCAGGGGAAGGCTCGTCCGCCCTGGGTTAGTCGGGACCTAAGGAGAGGCCGAAAGGCGTATCCGATGGACAACAGGTTGATATTCCTGTACTAGATATTATAGTGATGGAGGGACGCAGTAGGCTAACATGTGCCAGTTAATGGATTCTGGTCTAAGCAGTGAGGTGTAGTATGAGTCAAATGCTTGTACTTCTAACATTGAGCTGTGATGGGGAAGCGACTAAGGTCGCGAAGT